>NZ_JBHSRF010000001.1:312538-321374 GCF_042658925.1 Sphaerisporangium aureirubrum | reverse complement strand
CCCCAGGAACCCGCCTCCCAACTCCAACCTCCACCGGGACCCCAACCTCCACCGGGCCAAGGCCACCCTTCCCGACGCGCCTACCCCAACCGAGCCGGAAACCCCCCAGTAGCCACCGGCCCCCACCGAGTAGGCGTAACCCGAACCAACGACTTCCCCTGCCGCACCATCGCCGCCCGATACTCCTCCCAATCCGGATGCTCCCCCGAGATACACCGGTAGTACTCCACCAACCCCTCCAACGCCTCCGGCATGTCAAGCACCTCCGCCGTCCCATCCACCTGCACCCAGGCCCCCCCAAAGTCATCCGACAACACGACCACACTCACCCGCGGATCCCGCCGAGCATTAACAGCCTTAGCCCTCTCCGGATAGGTAGACACCACAATCCGCCCCTCCCCATCCACCCCACACGTAACCGGCGACCCCTGCGGCATCCCATCCCGCCGCACCGTCAACAAGATCCCCTGATGCCGCCCCCGAACGAAGTCGAGCATCTCTTCACGGGTTACGGTCTGGTTGGTCGCAATCTTCGGGCTCATGCTCATACAGTACGACTACCTGGCACGATGCAGCCATCCCAAGATTTTTCGGACATGTCGCCGGCATCCTGCGGGGCAGCTTGAGGCATTTTGCCTAGGCTTGGGGCATGACGATTGGGCTCAACCCAGGACAGGTATGGACACGTCAGGAGCTTGCTCCAATCTACGGCGGTAGCCCGCAGGGTGGGATCTGTCCCTCCGGAACGACGCCCAACGTCCTGCTCTACTCCGACCCAAAGGTAGGCAAACAGCGCGGCTACCATGACGGGTGGCTCCGCGAAGATGACGAATACGGCCAGGTGTTCGAGTACACCGGCCACGGCGAGGGAGATCAAACCTTCGAGGGCCAGCATGGCCGCGGGAACCGCGCAATCCTGCACCACATCGATGATGGTCGGGCTCTGCGCGTCTTCAAAGCCGTGGGTGTAGTACCCGGAACGGGCACCAAACGCCACCGATACTTGGGTCGGTTCCAACTCGACCCGATTCAGCCCTATGTATTGCGCGAGGCGCTCAATAGGCGTCATGTAATGCGCAGGGTCATCGTGTTCCGATTGCGGCCCATAGTCGATGACTACCAGCGAGTTGAGGACGACAATATCCCGCCGGCTAGCGCCACTACGGTTACATTAGTGCCAGCGTCCGTTACTACCAGCGCGATCGTGGAGCCAGAGACGAACAAGAGGACGAAGACTTCGCGCTCAGCAGCACCCGAGACGACCGCCGAGCGGCGTGAAGCCCAACTCTCCGATCAGTTCCAGGCATTTATGAAGACCTATGGCCGCGAACTCAAGCGATTCCAGATTACTGTGAAGGGTCTCACAGGAACTTTCCTCACCGACCTATATGATGTCCAAGGGCATGTCTTGTACGAGCTAAAAGGCACAAGCACGCGTGAAGCTGTGCGGATGGCCATCGGACAACTCTTGGACTACAGCCGACACGTCGAACCCACCCAGCCCAAGCTCGCAGTCCTGCTTCCCGACGAGCCAAACGAAGATCTGCAAGCCTTGCTTGCGGAGTTAGATATCGCCCTAGCTTACTGGGATGGCACCATATTTGTGGGCATTCCCGGTCTTGAATAGAGCGACCTACTAGGCAGAGTAAACAGCCTCATTCATATGAAGCACAGAATTCGCTGTTACTGACGGCCTTCCGGAAATCCGACCATGCAGCACCCGTAAATCTCAACAGACCCATACTCAGGTACTTGGAGTCACGGATCGCCTTCCCACTGGACGGGAGACCAGCGATCTCAACGCAGTCGTTTTCGGCTGCGCTGGCGGAAGATTTACGCCAGGTGGCGGTGGTGAGGTCGTGGGAGTAGAGGTCCTTCGTTGGGTGGCTCATGGGCGGGTGCCTTCCTCCATGTGGGCGATCAGGGCCTTGGAGTCGTCTACTGGTAGGGCGGTGGCGACGATTCGGTCGAAGGCTTCGGCGAAGCTGCTTACCTCTGATACGCCTTCAACATAAGTTGCGCCTAGGAGGTTTTCCAAGAGGACTACCTCGGGCATGGCGTTGGGGAAGCCGACGAGGCTGAAGGCTCCGGCGCTGCCGGGGTGTGGGGTGGCGTTCAGGGGCATTATCTGGAGTGTGACGTTGGGTAGCTCCGCGCAGTCCAGGAGGCGGCGGAGTTGGTCGCGCATGGTTGTTGGTCGTACCGCGAAGCGTTGGTGAAGGACTGCTTCGGAGATGATCGCCCAGATCTTCAATGGGCCGGTGGGGCGTGTCAGTACAGCTTGGCGGGCTAGACGGACCTCGGCGAGGGCGGCTATCTCTTCGGGGGTTCGGGTCATCGAGATACCGGAGATGGTCTCTCGGGCGTAGGCGGCGGTTTGGAGGAGTCCCGGCACGAGCAACGGGCCGAATACTCGGACGTTGTCCGCATCAGATTCCAGGGAGATGTAGTCCGCGTACGCGGGAGCGACGATGCCGCTGTACGTCTGCCACCAGCCCCGTTTGCCGGCGTCGCGGGCCAGGTCTTCGAGTGCGGTGAAGACATCCAGGTCGCACACGCCGTAGGCCTTGAGGAGTGCGGTCACCTCGCCGCGGCGAATGTGGGCGGTGGCGTTCTCGATCCTCGAAAGCTTGGGTGCCTTCCATCCCACGGTTGCGGCGGCGTCGTCGAGGTTCAGGCCTGCGTCATTGCGGAAGCGGCGCAGAGACTCGCCGAGGCGTCGGCGACGGACCGTGGGGACAGGTCGGCTGTTTGGCATAGAGGCAGTGTTCCATCACCGTCCGTTACTCCTGAGGGGATCCGGAAACCCAGAACACAAAGTTGGGTGACAACCTTGCGATCCAGGTGGTCAGCCTCCATGCTTCCCATCAGCAAGCATCACCTTAGGTGGTCATTCGACTACCTAAAGTTCAGTAACTGTCCGTTATGCCTGGGTCAGACACACCAGAAGGGCACCTATCGCGATGGACACGCCGACTGCCGCCAAATTGGGGTTCTACCCGGCGACCCATGACAGAGGGCTCATCGTGCACATGAATGTGTGGTCGGAGAGCCTGCAGGCTGTTCGGGGCCTGATCAAGCAGGTACTCGGCGAGAAGGGAGTGGACAGCGAGAACGTGGAGTCCGTACGGCTGGTCGCGTCCGAGCTCATCGCCAACGCCGTTAAGGCATGCGGGCATTGGGTGCCCGTGGTGGTGGAGGTGGAGATGACGAGCACCGGTATATGGATCAAGGTTCATGATCCGAACCCCCACCGGCTGCCGGTGCGTTCCCGGATTCCCCCCAACGACCCCGAGGCCGAGAGCGGACGCGGCCTCTGGCTGCTGGATGCGCTGGCACCCGGCTGGGACGTAGCCCTCACCCCTGTCGGCAAGCAGGTGCGGTGTCTGATCCCTCGGCAGGTGACGATTCCTCAGCAGCGGGCCGTCAGTGGATCGGACTTTCCGGATGTCTGAGGACCTAGCCGGGCTCCGGACGCCAGGGGTGCGGCTCAGGTGGGAGGAAGTGCCAGCAGGAGCTCGATCGGCTTGAGGACACCGAGGGTGGGCTGTCCGGGCATCCTCCAGCATGTCCCCGGCGGATCGGGCAGTTGCCCCCGCCTGCGCCGCCGGGGATACGAGGCGGGGCTAGCGGTCGAAGATGTCGTTGATTTGGGTTAGGCGGAAGCTGTTGCCGGAGGGGTCGCGGAAGCCGGCGTCTATGCCGTAGGGGCGGGACTCGGGCTCTTCGGTGAATTCGACGCCTCGGGACTTTAGGTCCTTGTAGGAGGCCTCGCAGTCTTCGGTGGTCAGGAAGATGGTGCCGGCGAAGCCCTTGGCCATTAGGTCGTGGACTTGGGCGGTGGTGGTTTCGTCCATCAGTGGGGGGCCGGGGATGGCCATCAGGACGATGGAGACCTCGGGCTGGTTGGGGGGGCCTACGGCCAGCCAGCGGAAGTTGCCCATTTCGGGGACGGTGACATCCGTGCGGACTTCCATGTCCAGCTTCTTGGTGTAGAAGGCCAGGGCTTCGTCCTGGTCGTGGACCCAAACCTGGGTGTTGGCGATCTTGATCATTTAGGGCTCCGTGGGTGGGGAATCGGACTCCTCAGACGCTAGTGGGGTGGGTTTGGGGGTGTCTTCTCGAAAAGTCCGGTGTTGGGGGCGGCTGTTGGCGCGGACTACGCAGGCGGGGATCAGGGCGTAGGTGGCGGGATTGGGGTGCTTGGCGCGGTAGGCCGTGGGGGGCATGCCGTACATGCGGGTGAAGCTGGTGGTGAAGGAGCCGAGGCTCTGGAGGCCTACGGCCAGGCAGATGTCCGCTACCGAGCGGTCGGTGTTGCGGAGCAACGACGCGGCGCGTTCCAGGCGGCGGGTGAGCAGGTACGCGTGGGGGGTCTCGCCGAAGGCGCGGCGGAACTGCTGGCTGAAGTGGGCTCGGGAGAGGCCGGCTGCTTGGGCCAGGTCCGCGACGGTCAGCGGCTCGTAGTAGCGGGCGTCGGCGAGGTCCTTGGCGCGTACCAGGTGGCGGGCGGGTGGGACGGACGGCATGCGTACCAGTATCGCCTGTTGGGGGCATTCGGGCTGTTGAGGGGGTTGAAGCGGGGGTGGTGGGTGCCTGGCGAGTGGTGGTCAGGTCATGGCTGTGGAGGAGAAGCCGATCGGGTGTCAGGCCTGCCACATGGCGGCTAGGCGGCGGGTGGCGAGGCCGCGTGGTATCGCACGGAGTAGGGCGTCTCGTAGCCAGGCGGCGGGGCCGGTTTGGGTGGTCAGGTGTGATTGGCGGGAGGATGCCAGCATTAGGCGGGTGGTGCGGGGGCGGCGTTCGGCGTCGTAGTGGAGGAAGCGTTGGGGGACGTCTGGTGGGGTGGCAGTGGAGAGGTGGCGGGTTAGGGCGGCTGCGTCCTCGAAGGCCTGGCTGGCGCCCTGGCCCAGGTCGGGGGTCATGGCGTGGGCCGCGTCGCCGAGTAGGGCGATTCTGCCGAGTGCGAGGGTGGGGAGTGGTTCGGCCAGGCAGGCGATGGGGTCTACGTAGATGTCGGTGGGTGGGGTGGCTTCGATGAGGGTGGGGACGGCTGGGTGCCAGTCGGCTGTCAGGGACAGCAGTTGTCGGCGGGCCTCGGCTGGGGTGGGTTGGTTTTGGGAGGATTTGGAGTCGGTGAACCAGTACAGGTCGTTGTCGCCCAGGGGGAACAGGCCGAACATCGCTCCGCTGCGGCGGTCGAGCATGATGCTGGCCAGCAAGCTGGTCACGTCCAGGCCGGGTGGGGTGGGGAGCATGCCGCGTAGGTCCATGCGGCCGGTTCGGCGGAGGCCGGGGTGGGTGGGGAAGAGTTGAGCGCGCAGTCTGCTGCTGATTCCGTCGGCCACGATCACGGCGTCGGCGGTCATGGTGGGGTGGCCGTCGCTGATCACTGTCACTTCGGTGGGGGTGGGGTCCAGACGATCTACCGGGGTCGCCGTCCGGACGGACTCGGCAGGCAGGCCGACGCGTAGGGCTCGGTGCAGTTCCGCGCGGCGGACCACGACCGTCGCTCCGACCTCGCGTTGTGCCTGGGCGGCGTCGGTGATCAGCAATGGGCGTCCGCGCCAGTCCCGCAGTCCCCCGTTGACCGCGGGCATGGTCCGGCCGCGGATGAAGTCGGCCGAGCCTATGGCGTCCAGGGCGCGGATGCCGTTGGGCATGATCACGACGCCGGTGCCTGCCTCGCGGAGTTCGGTGGCTCGTTCGTAGAGCGTGATCTCGTGGCCCATGCGGTGCAGGCCCACTGCTGCCGCCACACCACCCAGGCCGGCGCCGACCACGGCGATCCTCATGAGACTCCTCGGGTCATTCACTACGCTCGTACTAGTACGACTATTGGTAGCATGAGCGTGTGCCGCCGAACAATCTGGGTCGTCGCCGGGCCCTGGCAGATGCCGCGATCGATCTTCTGGCGTCGTCGGGAGTGCATGGGGTGACCCATCGGGCGGTGGAGAGGCTGAGCGGGCTTCCGACGGGAACGGCCTCGAACTATTTCCGCAGTCGTGAGGCGTTGCTGGTGGCCGCGGCGGAGCGGGTCGTGGAGTTGCATTTTGCCGACATGGATCGAGCTGCCGGGCAGCACGAGGCAGGCGATGACGTGCGATTGGTCGATCTGCTGACGGAATCGTTGCTCGGGGCGGCGACCACCTCGCGTGACCGTTATTTGGCGATCTTCGAGCTTCAGATGGAGGCGGTGCGTCGGCCGGTGCTGGCGTCGGCTCTCGCGGGGTTGCAGGGAACGGCGACGCGGTTCACCGCGGGGCATCACGACGAGCTGGGGCTGGCCATTCCGCGGGAGAAGATTCCCGCGCTGATCGCGCTCTACGGGGGCGCGCTGTTCACCTTGGTCACCGCGCCGCCGGAGAGGGTGGACAGGGAGGTCGTCCAAGGGGTTGTTCACACCATCGTGTACGGCTGTGGCGTGCCGGAGGACGTAGTGGCGAGAAATCTTGGTGCGGCTGGTGGGGACGGGCGAGGTATTTAGGAAACGCGCAGGTCAGCGGGCCGTCGGTGCCGGGGAAAAAGTTTGGCGGGGTGGGTTTTCGGGTGGGTCCGGGAAGGCGTTTTCGCAGCTCAGTGGGGGATGTGAACGTCCGTTTCACGTTTGCCAAAACGGTTCTGGGCGGTTCAGGATGAATTATCACTCGGCGGGCCCCTGAGCAGGGGTTTCTTTCGCCGTGCCTGGAAGTCGGGGTCAATCGAATGCGAGGAGTGGCGATGATCCATGCCCGGGGACTGACGCGACGGTTCAAGGTCAAGCGGAGGGCGGTGGTGGAGGCGGTCCGGGGGGTTGATCTGGATGTGGAGCAGGGGCAACTGGTGGCGTTCCTCGGGCCCAATGGGGCGGGGAAGTCGACCTGTTTGCGGATGTTGACGACGCTGCTGCGGCCTACGGCAGGGACGGCGGTGGTGGCGGGGCGGGATGTGGCGAGGGATCCGGCGGGGGTGCGGGCACGGATCGGGTATGTGGGGCAGAAGAACGGGGCGGGGGCGAACTTTCGGGTACGGGATGAGCTGGTCAGCCAGGGGCGGGCTTATGGGCTGAGCCGGGGGGCGGCGCGGGTGCGGGCCGATGAGGTGCTGGGGCTGCTGGAGTTGGAGCCGATGGCCATGCGGACGCCCGGAACGTTGTCCGGGGGGCAGCGGCGGCGGCTCGACATCGCTTTGGGGCTGGTGCATCGGCCCGAACTGTTGTTTCTCGACGAGCCGTCCACGGGGCTGGATCCGCAGAGCAGGGCCGATATCTGGGGGCACATTCTGCGACTGCGGGAGCGGCATGGGACGACGATTTTTCTCACCACGCATTATCTGGAGGAGGCCGACAGTATGGCCGAGCGGGTGGTGATCATCGACCAAGGGCGGATCATCGCCGATGGGACGGCGGAAGGGCTCAAGGGGGACTTGGCCGGGGATCGGGTGACGGTCGGTGTGGAGGACGGGGACGCGGCGCGGGCGGCGGAGATCGCGGAGCGGGTGGCCAGCCCCAGTGAGGTCGTGGTGGACGGGGGGACCGTGCGGCTGCGGGTGGCGCGGGCCAGTTCGGTGCTGCCGGAGTATCTGCGGGTGCTGGAGTCGGCGGGGGTGAAGGTGCGGGCGGCGGAGACCGCTCGGCCCACGTTGGACGACGTGTTTCTCGCGCTTACCGGGCGGACGTTGCTGGAGAGCGAGACCGAAGGTGGGGTCGGGGCGTGAACGGGAGAGATGTGGGAGCGGGGCGGCGGTTTCTGCGGGATACCGGGACCGTTTTCTCCCGGGAGTTCATGCCTGTGCTGCGGGGGCCGGTGGCGCTGGTCTTCACCATGGGGCAGCCGTTGCTTTTCCTGTTTCTGTTCGGGTCGATGTTGGCCGGGTCGCAGGGGGGTGCGTCGTGGCAGTGGTTCGTGCCGGGGATTCTGGTGATGATGTGCCTTACCGGGCCGCTCATGAGTGGGTATTCGCTGCTGATGGAGCTGCTCGGGGGGTCGCTGGAGCGGATGCTGGTCACGCCGCTGAATCGGGTGGCGATGCTGGTGGGGCGGACGTTGAAGGAGTTCGTGATCCTGCTGGTTCAGGCGGGGCTGATCATCGTGCTCGCGGTGCCGTTGGGGTTCCGGCCTTCGGTGGAGGGGGTGGTGGTGGGGCTTGGGGTGCTGGTGGTGTTCGGGGTTGGGCTGGGGGCGTTGTCGTACGCGCTCGCTATCGCGTCGTATCCGGGGGGTGATTTGTTCTGGGGGGTTACACAGATGGTGATGTTTCCCATCGTTTTGTTGTCGGGGTTGTTGTTGCCGGTCGAGTCTGGGCCGGGGTGGTTGCGGGTGGCCGCTGCGGCCAATCCTGTGCGATATGTCGCGGATGCCGAGCGGGCCCTCTTCGCTGGACGGATGGCGGACATGTCTGTGGTGTACGGCGCCTTGTGTGCGGCGGCCGTGGCGGTGGTGGGGCTGGTGATCGGGACGCGGGCGATGCGGCGCGGGATCTGACCGGGTCCGCCGGACGGCCCTGCGCGGGAGGGGATCGCGCGGGGCCGTGGGGGATGGACCGGTGGGGCGCCGTACGGTGGCGCCGAATTCGCCGACCCACGTCTTACCTCTTCGGCGCCAGAGAGGTGGGGGCTTGGTGGCGGGAGGGGGCCGTGGGGGGTCGACCGGCGGAGCGCCGTACGGCGGCCGGATTCGCCGACCCACGTCTCACCGCTTCGGCGCCAGAGAGGTGGGGGGCTTGGTGGCGGGCGGGGCCGTGGAGGGGTGGGCCGGCGGAGCCGTGAGGCGGCGGCGCTGGAGCGCCGTCGAGTTTGTCTTACCGGCGCCGGGTCGGCGGGAAGTTGTACGGCGAACACGGCGCCGTCATACGGCGG